>NZ_JBHIMJ010000034.1:0-2956 GCF_042194035.1 Bartonella sp. OC16QHHD
GGTGTTATGAAAAAAAATAAAAAAAGGGGACGCCCTAAAATAGCAGGGCAGGTAAGAGAACCAAACGGACGTATATCACGTGCAAAAGCACTGCGTGAAGCCGTTGATAAATTGGCAATAGAAATGCGTGCAAAACGCTTCGGTTTAACGCTACAAGAGGCAAAAAATCCACTTTCTGGGTCTTATATAGGGCGGCTTTGTTTACAAGGCGTGCTTACACAAGAGCAATATGACGCCGCGCAACAGTATTTACAGATAAGGAATAATTACCTTTGTGCAAAAGGCTTGCCTAATGCAATTTATGACGAAATGCCATCATCATCTGATGATAAGGCAAGAGATAAATGGGTAGAATTTGCAACAGAGCAGTTTATAAACACGCAAGAGGCACTAAAAGAAGCCCAATGCCTCTATAGACAATATAACCTTTATGCAGCGCTACAGTGCCTCGTTATAGAAGATCAAATGCTACCCCACCTTGTGAATTCACTGCGCGTTGCTCTTAATGTGCTTCAGAAACATTTTGATCGTAAATGACAAGCTCTATTACGGTTGCATTATATAGTATATCGTTCGTAAGTTTCCGCAATGTTCACTGAGTTCCTTTAACCATTTATGATCATTTGTTTTCACGTGAGATACTATGTTATCTACTTGTTCTTTTCTGAAATCGTAACGCTTATCTATAGCCGTCATAAATTTTTTTGCATAATAAATCATTGGATCCTCGTTATCATTGACCACGTCGTATGCCCACATAAAATCGCTTTCACTCCAATCATATTCATCGCGTAAACGCTTTATTACATTGGGTAGATCCATTTGCGACATCTCCTTATTATAATCACCCCGCAATAAACTCATAAGGGATGCACAACCAACAACTGATATGTGACGATACAATATATCTTCCTTGTTAAAAAATGAATATTCTCCGCCATTTCTGAGTGAAAGTTCTTCTGCTTTGCGTACCTTTTCAGAATGCATAGAGCCAATATATGATTCACTTACGTATTTATTGTAAAGTTGATTATACTTCTCTATAGTATCTACACTTGTAAACATACGCGTCAATTTGTCTATAAATCCAAATGACGCTGATGCAGGTAGCGCTGATATAGAAAAGAAAGCTATAAATGTTATGATGCGTGTTATGGATAATGATTTCATCATTTTGAACCCTTAATTATTCATAAGTGCTGTTTAACCGATTCTTTTCAAATGTATCAATATGTGTTATTTTTATGTTGACAAAGTGTAGCAAATCGTATTTAATGACAGCACTGTACGTGGTCGTATTGTATCTAAACGAGGGATAGTGCAGTTTGGAATCCCCGCAAATGCGGGGTTTTTTATTATCTGGAGGGCGTATTTTATGACATCAGAAAATACACATCAGGCTCCACAACCCATTAAAAAGCGTATACCCCCAAAGGCAGGTCAAGGGCGTGTCAAAGGCGTTCCGAATAAGATGACGCGCATTTTAAAAGAAGCAGTGGTTAAGGCTGCTGAGAATGCTGGGAATAAAATTGGCAAGGATGGTTTGATCTCTTATTTGGAAAAGCAGGCTATGGAATGCCCCGCTGCTTATTTAGCGTTGCTTGGTAAGGTGTTGCCTTTACAGGTAACAGGTGAAGATGGGGGAGCCATTAAGGTNTTTACAGATAAGGCTTTGGTGCGTGCTGCTTGGGGTGGACGAGGGTCTGGAAAGACAAGATCATTTGCCTTGATGGCTGCTTTAAAAGGCTATCAATTTGGTATGCAAGGGATATCGGGCACTATACTTTGTGCACGTCAGTTTCAGAATTCTTTGGCAGAAAGTTCATTGGAGGAGATTAAACGCGTCATTGAAGCGCACGACTTTTTAAAGGACTATTACAAGGTTGGGGAGTCGTCGATTAAGTCGATAGATGGTCGTATAGCCTTTCAGTTTTCTGGTCTGGACCGCAATATAGCCAGTATCAAGTCTATGGGGCGGATTTTGCTTTGTTGGGTTGATGAGGCAGAGCCCGTTACAGAGACGGCTTGGCAGACGCTTATACCGACTTTGCGAGAAGAAGGAAAAGATTGGAATGCAGAATTATGGGTGACATGGAACCCGTTGCGAGAGAATGCCCCCGTTGAGAAGCGGTTTCGCTTTTCAGACAATGAGGCAATCAAACGTGTTGAGATTAACTGGTCAGACAACCCGAAGTTTCCCAAGATCTTGAATGAAGCGCGATTGGATGATCTGAGAAATCGTCCAGAGACCTATAAGCATATCTGGGAAGGGGCTTATCTTACAGCGGTTCAAGGCGCTTATTATCAAAAGGAAATGTTGGCAGCCGAGCAGGAGGGGCGGATAGGGCGCGTTGCGCGTGATCCTTTAATGCAAATACGCGCCTTTTGGGATATTGGGGGCACGGGTGCTAAGGCAGATGCCACAGCGATATGGATAGCGCAATTTGTTGGCAGAGAGATCAGAGTGCTTGATTATTACGAAGCACAAGGACAGCCGTTATCCGAACATATAGGTTGGTTGCGTCAAAATGGTTATGAGAAGGCATTGATGGTTTTGCCTCATGACGGTGCGACCAGAGACCGTGTACACAATGTGAGTTTTGAGAGCGCTCTTAAACAGGCAGGCTTTCAAACAAAAGTTATCCCTAATCAGGGAGCAGGAGCTGTTAAGATACGTATAGAAACAGTCCGCCGTGTTTTGCCTTCTGTTTGGTTTAATGAAAAGACGACGGTAGCAGGACGTAAGGCGCTGAACTGGTATCACGAGAAATGGGATGAGAAGCGCAATATTGGCTTGGGAGCAGAGCACGATTGGTCCAGTCATGGGGCAGATGCCTTTGGACTGATGTGTATTTCATACAAACCACCAAAAGAAATACAAAAGCGACCAGCTTATAGCGGCAGAACGGAATATGAGAGTACCTCATGGATGGCAGAATGATGTATGATGAAGAGC
>NZ_JBHIMJ010000096.1:0-1741 GCF_042194035.1 Bartonella sp. OC16QHHD
AGAGTATTTTTACAATCTTTACGAATATGATGATGGTACAAGAGAATATGAAGAATTTGACGGTGGTCAGTATCATGAGATACCTGAGAAAGTTGATTACAGTACCAAGGCTCAAGTGAAAGCGTGGATTTATGGGGGTGGTATTCCGAAAAGCGTTTTGAGTTGTGAAGCGTTGATAGACGAGGTGAATAGGGAAATCAAAAAACGTACAGTTAAAGCAGTGAAAACTTATGATGATATAGACAACGAGCTAGAGAAAGCACTTGGTATTCAACTAGGTAGGTATCAAAATGAAAAAAAATGAAAAAAATAAAAAATACGTATTGACTTTAAAAGGTCATTCTGTTAAACGAATCATTAAGTGCTAGAAACACTAAACATGTAGCGAATAGATTACGAAACAATCTTTTCCTGCTTCAAAATTTGGCTTTATTTTTATGCTATTATTGGCATATAACGATTTTGTCGGGTGTGGTTACGCTATACAATACCCTTATGGGAAAGGCGTGACGACGGACTACATGCCGTGTTTCTAGCGCCCGGCACTCTTTTAGAGTGTCAATAGAAATTTTAAACATGTAGGAGTTCCCTATGAACAATTTAGTAACAATCAACAATGCTGGTATTGCTGTCACAACTTCTTTGAAAATTGCAGAGGGTGTAGGTAATAAGCACAAAACAGTTATACAGTTGGTTCGTCAAAATATTAAAGACTTTGAAGAACTTGGAAGGGTCGCATTTGAAATGCTACCCTTTGAAACCAAGGGTGGAATACAAAAGAGAGAAGTTGCCATCCTTAATGAATCACAAGCAACTCTACTGATGACATATATGCGCAATAATGACACGGTGCGTGCATTTAAAAAGGCGCTTGTTAAAGCTTTTTATGAATTAAAAAGCCAATCAAAAAATCATGATTTATTCTCTAGAGATAATGATTTATTTTCTTATGAAAGTTTAAAAGCTCCTGAGGGAATTGGTAAAGTTTTGGGAATGATTGCTGCGCGTTTATCGTATGTAAATGATCTACAAAAAGAGCTTGATCATTACAAATTGGTTACGACAGAAGCCAAGCGTGTCTTAACAAACGCTATTGCAAAAGCAGCGTAAATAACGGCGCGGGCGCGGCGGGGGCGCCCCTCTTTAAAATTCTTTCATTCAAAAAATTGTTTAAATATTAGATTAGGAGCTACCTATGACCACTAAAAATGTATCTAAAAAATATGAAATTACAGACGAAATTAAAGAAGTTAAAGATGCTGAAACCGGTCAACCTAGATACTTTTATCGTATTCGTGCATTAAGGGATTTTGATGATGTAAAAGCTGGGGACCTCGGTGGTTTTATTGAAAAGGAAAGCAACCTCTCTCATGATGGGAATTGCTGGGTGTATGATGATGCTATTGCAGCATATGATGCTGTCGTTAGTGAAAATGCTAAAATACGTAATGAAGCCGTTGTTGCTCAAAATGCTAAAGTTTATGGTAACGTTATAGTGAGTGATAAAGCCAAGGTTTATGGTCGTGATACCCATGTTTATGGCAATGCTGAGATTTTTGATAATGCTAGTATTAGTGGTACCATGTGGGTTCGTGGCAAGGGGTGGGTTTATGGCAAGTGTGTGGTTAATGGCAATGCCAAGGTTTATGGCAATGCTAAAGTTTGTGGTCAAGTTTGTGATAATGCCGTGGTTTATGGAAAAGCTTTTATTAGTATAGAGGCAAAAATTTATGACAATGCC
>NZ_JBHIMJ010000104.1:0-21691 GCF_042194035.1 Bartonella sp. OC16QHHD
GTCTGTTTGGTTTAATGAAGAGACAACCGTAGCGGGTCGTAAAGCACTGAATTGGTATCATGAGAAATGGGATGAGAAGCGCGGCATTGGTTTGGGTGCAGAGCATGATTGGTCGAGCCATGGGGCGGATGCCTTTGGTTTAATGTGCATTGTCTATGAAGCACCCAGTGTCAAACCCAAGCAAGAGCGTTATTGCACTATGGAAAGAGAAGCGGCATCATGGATGGCATTCTAGATCAAGACTTTCAAAAAACGACAATCCTCGATGAATATGAACTCTATAAGCGTTTAAAGTCTTGGTACGCAGAAGATATTGAACATGTTAATGAATGGCGTGAACAGGCGCGTGAAGATTTTGATTTTTATAATGGTCGTCAATGGGCAGAGGAAGATCTTGCGGTTTTAAAAGAGCAACGCCGTCCTGTCATGACTTTTAACCGCATTGCACCCCTTGTGAATGCTATTGTTGGGGCGGAGCGTAATAATAAGCGCGAAGTACAGTTTCAACCACGGCAAATGGGAGCGGCAATACCCAATGAATTGCTTACTGGAGCAGCAGAATGGTTTCGTGATGAGGCAGAGGCGGAATATGCCGATTCCGATGCTTTTCAGGATATGGTTATTTGCGGTATGGGCTGGACAGATACGCGGCTTGATTATGATACAGATCCCGAAGGGATACCTGCTGTTCAACGTTTAGATCCCTTAAAAATGGTTTGGGATGCCAATGCTGTAAGACCAAATCTCATTGACGCACAGCGTATGTGGTATGTTGATCGCAAATCCGTTGAGGATGCGAAAAGTCTTTTTCCTGATGTTGCTGTTGAAGATCTTAACGCCGATTGGGCTATCGATAGTACAACCGCTTCTGAGGATTCTCATGTGTCGCTTGATGCGTATCAAGATGACTCCAATGCGACTTCTCTCTCAGATCCGTATTCTGGGAAACGCTATGTTACGCTGGTTGAATGCCGTTGGTTTGAATATGAGACCACTTACAAGGCGCCTGATCTTCAAACCGGACAGATGCGCAACTATAGCAAACAGGAGTTTGAACAGCTTCAAAGGGTAATGCCACAATTACAAGGGGTGTGTTTTAATAAAAAAGTGGTGAGACGCGCTTTTCTGGGACGACGTCTTTTAGCAAAGCCCGATAAGCCATTAGCACCTGATGGGCAACTTGGGTGGGAGTGTATCACGGGCACGCTGGATAAGCTTAAAAACCAGTTTTACGGGATTGTTCGCCCCGCAAAAGACCCACAAAAATGGTCGAATAAATATTTTAGCCAAGTGATGTATATCCTTAATAGCCAGTCTAAGGGCGGCTTGATGGCAGAACGAGGCGCTTTCGATGATGATCGCCAAGCCATGGAAAGCTGGGCGCGAACGGATACGATTACTTGGGTTAAAAATGGTGCGCTTACAGGAGGGAAAATTCAACCAAAGCCAAGTGCACAATTTCCCAATGGATTTTTCCAGCTGTTTAATGAATCGCGTGAAGCGATAACGCATGTAACAGGGTTATCGGCCGAGTTTATTGGAACACGGGAGGTCAACCAAGCCAATGTGCTGGAAAATACACGCCGGCAATCAACGCTTAATTTGCTTGCGGGGCTGTTTGATAATCTCAAGCTTTATCGGTGTAGGCAGGGAAAGATTATCCTTTATCTCATTCAGAATTATCTCTCTGATGGGCGTCTGGTACGTATTTCTGGACAAGAGAATGCCCAATATGTGCCGTTGACGCGTGAAGCTGTTACGACGCTTGAGTATGACATTATTGTTGATGATTCACCGACAAGCCCCAATGAAAAAGAGAAAACTTTTGCGGCAATTACGCAGATGTTGCCGTTGCTTGGTGGGTTCTTAACACCGGAGATGATTCCAGATCTTTTAAAGCTTTCCCCACTACCGGCAACATTGGTAGCAAATTTAACGGCAAAAGCACAGCAGGCACAACAAGAACAACAGCAACAGCAGATGATGCAACAAAGCCAAGGGGCGCAATTAACTCCAGAGCAACAAGCAAAGATTGCTGTTTTACAGCAAGAAGCGCAAGCAAAGAGCACACTCTATCAACTTGATGCGCAGCAGAAACAAGCGGCATTGCAGCAGAAAAATATCGAACTTTTCTTGAAACAAGAACAAGCGCGCATGCAGCTCGAACTTCAACAGGCAAAAAATGAGATAGCGCAGCGTGATTTAGAACGCAAAGCTTTACAGACACAGTTGGAACACTATCGAGTTTTGACAAAAAATATAATAGCACATTGAAGGGACAGAATATGGAAGAAGAGTTTACGCCAGAAGAACAAGCAATCTATGATGAACATTTTGCCAGTGATAATGCTGTTGAGTTGGTCGAGCCAGAACAAGTTGAGGAAGTTTTTGATGCAGAGGAAAGTTCTGAACAGCCAGCTGTAGAACCACTTCAAGAGCAGCCAAATTCTGATGTAATAGAATCTGATAAACTAGAGCAAGAGCGGCAAGCACGCCAAAAGGCAGAACAAAGCGCCATTGAAGCGCGTGAATTGGCTATTGAACTTGCGCAAAAATATGCCGCAATGCAGGAAGAAATCACGCGCCGCCGTGAGGAAAATATTCCCTCCCTAGAAGACGACCCAAAAGCACATTTTGCATGGCTTAGTCATAAGGTACAAGAACAACAGAAATTGCTTGATGAGTTTTCTCATATGAGAGAGAGCCAAGAGCGCATGAGTCAAGAGGAATATGAACGCCAAAAGTTGGGGGATTATTTCGAGGAAGCCAAAGCGCAAGTACAAGATAAATATCCAGATTTAGACAGTATCACGGACTATCTCTATGAAAGAGCAGACAGTGTCTTACAAGCGCAAGCAAGCCTTTATCCGCAATGGAAAGACCCAGAGGCACGGCAACAACAAATTGGTGCTGAATTGCGCCAAATATGCCAGCAGTGTCAGAAAGCTGGTATAAACCCAATTGAGGTGCTGGTGCAAAAAGCGAAAGCTTTTGGCTATAGTGGAGCGCCAGTTAAGGACGAAGTGGAAGCCCTTCAAGAGCGCTCTCAAGCAGCGCGGACGCTTACAGCGCGCGGCGGGCAAGTTCCAACAGGCGGTATGGATGTGAGAACGCTTTTTTCCATGCCGGAAGCAGAATTTGCAGCATGGGTTGAGAAAAATCCCAAAAAATTTGAACAAATTATGAGCAGAGCATGAAGATGTGCGCAATGGCGCGACAGAGAGAACCAAGTGATTGTTATCGTTTGGGGGTGCCGCAAGGCGAGTTTTAAAAACCAAGAAAGGCATTAATTGAAATGGCAGTAACAGAAGTAAAGCTCAATGACCCATTAGCCGTTGGCGTTTGGGCTAAGATGCTAAACACAGAGACCTCAAAAGCGTTGCCTATTGCACCGCTGATGGGGGAGAGCAAAAACAGCATTATCCAAGTGTTGGATGTGCTAGGAAAATCCGCTGGTGACTCTGTGACGAGCGGATTAAGAGTCCAACTTATGGGGGATGGCGTTAGCGAGGGACAAACGCTGGAAGGCAATGAAGAAGCCCTCCAATTTATGAATGAAAAGGTGCGCATCAACGAGCTTACTCATGCTGTGCGCATCAAATATGAAGGCTCTATTGATCAACAACGTGTTCCCTTTAATTTGCGTAAGGAAGCAAAAGATGGGCTTGTTGATTGGTATGCAGATCGCTTAAGTTTGATGTTCTTCATTCAGGCAGCAGGTTATACAGCACCATGGATTCACTTCGAAGGACGCAGCATAACCCTTAAACCCGTACATTATGGTTTTAATGCTCCATTAGAGCCAAGCAAACTGCGTATTATTCGCCCAGCTAAGAAAAAGACTGATGAAGAACTTACAAAAGACGATGTTTTTACATTAGATCTTATAGATCGGGCTGTTGAACGCGCTAAACTTGCTAATCCACGTTTGCGCCCTGTTCGTGTTGATGGAAAATCGGCATATGTGATGTATCTCCACCCAACACAGGTGACCCAATTGCGTACCAATACCCAGAGTGGTCAATGGTTAGACATTACCAAGGCAGCTTATGATGGCTCTGGAGCTAAGAACCCAATTTTTAATGGTTCTTTAGGGATGTATAACGGTGTCATTTTGCGTGAAGCTGAACATGTCCCCAATGGTATCAATTCAAAGACACAAGAGCCTGTTCCCTCTGTTCGTCGTGCTATTTTGCTTGGTGCGCAAAGTGTTATCATGGCTTATGGGCGCGTTGGCAATGGAGCAACAGGAGGCGATGGGAAAGGGGGAACACGCTATAAACTTGTTGAAGAACTGTTTGATTATCAACGTGAATTTGGGGTTGCAGCTAAAACCATTATCGGCATGAAAAAATCACGCTACACCTTGCCTCATTCTGATCAAGGGGGACAGGGTACCATTGTCATCCCTTCTTTTGCTGAAGCAAGCTAATTATTAAAGGATGACAATTATGGCAGAAAAATCGCTAATTACACAGGAACCTGTTGAGACCGTTGAGACTGTTGAAACTGTTGAGATGACAGATGAGGGATTGCCACCTGTTTTGCAGGGACGTAACAACTCTACGCAGCAGGTTAGTTTTTTACGGGCGCGTGTTAAATGTACAGACCAAGGGCTGATAACGAAAATTGGTGTTCTACCCCGTGGGGCTTTGATAAAAAGAATTCAAGTTTATACCATGGCGGATTTTGAAGATGTAAAAGTTATATTTGGAAAAGAACCTAATGGCAATGATTATGGAGAAACAAAGCTTTTGCAATCTTACACCGGCAATGTGCCCCTACCTATGGAGGAACGAGATGTTCCGCTAGAGGCTGAAAATACGATTTACATGACACGAGACAAGCAAAGCACCAAAGGTGATGCTGAGGTGATTGTTGAGTTTTACACTAATCGTTAAAGGCAAGGGGGCGTTTATTGCTTGCGTCCCCCTCCTATACAAGATGCCCCAAGACATTTGGAAGAGGGTGATATGACAATAATAGTACAGACAGGTGGTCCGATTGGAGACAAACAGACCATTACTCCTTGGGATAAAAATTTTATCCAGATGTTAAACGATATTCAGGATGAAATAGATGATCAAACAGATGAGTATGTTGATCAAGTGCAAAGGGCGATATTTTCGGCTATTCGCTTTTGTGAACGATTGCCTTTTTATTTCAATGAAAGCCGCGAAGTTGTTTTTACCACTCTAAAGGGCAAAAGCCGTTATGGCGCCGAGGCACATCCCTCTATAACAGGGGCTGTTCGCATTGTTGATGCTTACGTTTATGAAGATAATCACAGAAAAGCAAAGCTTTTGCAGGTAGATCCTCTTGTTATTGAGAATCTTGAGGATGATTGTAGCCATGGCATGCCTACACGCTATGCTTATTTTGAACAAAAGCTTGTCTTGTATCCAACACCAGAGCGCGTTTATTCTATCAGGCTTATTCTTGACCCTGTAAGAATAAAAGATATTGAGAGTGCACAAGAAGCGTCCATATGGTTTTTAGAAGCCTATGAACTGATCAAAACGCGTGCAAAATATGAAATTTATACCAATATTATTAAAGAACCACAGATGGCAGCGGCAGCTTTTGCCATGTTTCAAGAGCAGCTCGATGCGCTTCAAATTGAAACATCACGGCGCAAGAATTTGTTAAAAATTCAACACACGGATTTCTGATGACCTTTATTCCTATTGCTGAGTATAGACCAGATGTTGCATTTATTAATAGTGGTTATTCTAGTGAGATTGTGAACGTTTTACCTGCACCAAATTCGTATATTCCGTTTCCCATTGTGGCGCCGGTCTCAGATTTTTTTCCGGATGTGATTTTGGGGGTCTATGCTGTGCGCTCATTGGGTGGTGTGCGCATCATTGTGGGTGCACCAACAAAACTTTATGAATATGACAACAGCACGCGCGGCTGGAAAGACATTAGCAAACCTCACACACAATATCACGCCAATGAGACTGCACTTTGGTCTTTTGCCTCCTTTGGTGATCATATCATTGCTGTTAATAGCAATGACCCACCACAAATGCTTTCGTTAAAAACGGATGAAAGGTTTTGTGATTTGAGCGGTAATCCCCCGCGTGCTGGACTTGTGCGTGTGTGGGGTGATTTTGTTTGCCTGATGCAATTAACAGATAAGCCAAACCGTGTTCAGTGGTCCGGTTTGAATGATGCGACACATTGGACAGTTGGGGAGAAAAGTTGCGATTATCAAGATTTTCCCGATGGAGAATATGTTCAAGGGTCTACGGAATCAACAAATCCACTTATTTTTATGCGCTCCGCCATTTATCACGCAACCTTTGTACCAGGCTCTAAAATTATCTTCAGTTTTGCAAAAATAAAAGACAAAATAGGAGCTAAAAGCAGCACAGCAATTGCAAGCCGTGGAGACTGTACTTTTTTTGTCTCTGATGATGGTTTTTATCAAATCAACAGTGCTGGTGAAATGCTCCCTATTGGCTTTGGAAAAGTCGATAAAACTATCTTCACACTTTACAATAACTTTGCCATTGATGAGATGAGGGCATGTATTGATCCGGTCTATTCTCGTGTTTATTTTTCTATTAATGATAACACTGAAGGGATGCATATTTATGTTTATGATTGGCTTTTGCAAATATGGAGTGTCATTAAGGGGCAAAACCTTCTCTTATTTCCCCTTTTTGCAGCCGGTTATACATTAGAAGGCTTAGACGAAGTACAAGAGAGCTTGAAAGATTTACCAGCTTCTCTTGATAGTAAGATGTGGCAAAATGGTGCGCCTGTTTTAGGAGCTTTTACGCCAGACAACACATTTGGTTTTTTTGCGGGTCCTCCGATGGAAGCAGTTATTGCTTCACAAATTGTGGGGGATACGGGCAGGCAAATCAACCTGATGAGTGAGGCTTTTGTTCAAGCGGATACAACAAAAGGTTTTTTAAGTGTTGGGGCGGCTTTTATCATTGATAACAAGAACCAATTAAATTGGGCTAAAGAGCGTTATGCCGGCTATAATATTGGGATGTATAATATCCGCTCACGGGCGCGTTATCACGCCTTGCGTCTGAGAATACCAGAAGGCACGCCATGGACACATATAACAGGCTTTGATGTAACGCTCAAACCCGCGGGCATAAGATGAGTTTTAAGATCTATAATACAGAAAAATGGAGCGCTGAACAAATGGCGCCCTATTTTGACAATGTCATAAAATCGATAGCTTATTTTAATCAAAAATTCCCTGATGATTATAATACAGAAACCATTTTAAACGATATTTTGAAGGGAGAAAAAGTTCTTTGGATTATCGTTGATGCGCATGAAAACTTTATGGCGCATGTCACAACACAGTTACAAGAACTCGTCACTGGAGCATTAAGGGCGGTTGTTGTCACGCTTGGTGGAAAGGGAGGAGCACCCTTAACAAAGCTTATCACTCAGATTGAAGCTTATTACAAGGAAAAAGGGGCAAAAGAGCTTGTCATCATAGGCAGGCGAGGGTGGGAAAAATCTCTTAAATCGCATGGATATTTCGTTAATCTTTTAGAATATAGAAAGCAGCTTTAATATGGGAAAAAGTTCTAAACCAATCCAGAATACCCAAAACACGACGCAAACAAATGAACCCCCTGCATGGGCAAAAGGTATTTTTGAACACGCAGCTCAAGATGCCATGACTTTTTATAACCAAGGCAGCGGAAAAGCCGTTTATGACGGGCAGCGTGTTGCGGGTTTAAGTGATCAAACAAAGAATGCGATTAATGGGCTTAGCAATAATACGCATAACTATGATAACAACACTTTAAATGGATTAGCCACAGGGCAAAATTCAACAAGCCAAAACTTAAAGAACATGGCTTCAGGGCAACAAATAGGCAATAACCCTTACTTTGATGAAGCGCTTCAAAACACATTAAATAAGGCAACAAGCTCTATTAATAGTTCATTGGCAGGTGCTGGGCGTTATGGTTCTGGGGCGCATACTGGGGTTTTGGCTGATGAATTGGGGGGCATAGCAACTCAAGCTCTCTCACAGCAATATAACCAAGACGTCAACAATATGATGCAAGCTAATGGAATGATTGACCAAGCAAACCAAAATCAGTTGGCGGGCGCCAATAACTTCTTTCAAGGTCAAGGTCAGGCAAATCTTAATGCGTTGACGGGAGGGAGTGTACTTGATGCCAATCATCAACGGCAATTAGATGAAGAGCGGCAAAAATGGGAGCAGCAGAACAATCTTGATTGGGACCAGTTAAGTAAGTTGCTTGCAGCTGGTGGGGCTGTTGCTGGAAATTATGGAACGCGAACAGGACAAATGACGACATTGACTCCACAGCCAAAACCTAATCCATGGGAGATTGTTGGAAATGTTGGAACTATCCTTGGTACTTTTGCTGGGCTTAGTGACATCAGAGCAAAAGAAAACATCAGAGAGGCTGGGCAGAGAAATGGCTATACACTCTATGAATACAACTACAAAGGTTATCCAGAGCGCTATCGCGGGGTGATGGCGCAGGATGTTTTGAAGACAAATCCTAAAGCTGTTTTTTTGCATAAGGCGACAGGTTTTTTGCATGTGGATTATAGCAAGCTTGGATTTGAAATGGAAAGGGTGCAGTGATGGAACAAAACAGCTTTAATACTTTATCACTATTTATGAATCCAAAAGTTTTGCGTCCTTTAATACATCAGGGTCTTTTTCAGTTACCTAAATATTTTTTTCAAAAACATTCCACGCCTTCAAACACGCCGTTGGAAGGGCGATACAAGCCAAGTTTTTTAGAACGTGTTGCTTTTAGCACAAACCCTTTTGATGCGAGCAATGGGGATAATACTCCACAAAAATTGAGTCCTACAGAGCTTATTCGCGGTGCTCAAACAGGAGGAGGAGAAGTTGGGAAAAAAACGCCAGCAGAATTGATTATGTCTACGGATGATTTAAAGCGCCAAATGCCTCCATTACCGGATGCTTCAAAGGATACTGTTAAGATACAAGAGGCGCCAGAGCAACAAAAGTATGACTTCTCAGATCAGGGAGGTGTTGCATCAATGATTCCTCAATCTCCACTTGTTGCGAACATTGATCAGTCTAGTGGGGATGAAGCTGGGCGACAGCAAAAAGATGTGATGGATTATATTGCTCAACTTAATGAGAAATCTATAGCGGAAAACTCTTTGAAAAACGATTCTGGAAATGATGAGGAAAAGCTTTTTGATGCACCTATAGGAGAAGAAAAACATTTGAATGCACACTTACCAGAAGAGGAGCATTTAAAAGCAAGTGGTGATCTTGAACAAAAAACAGATTATATCAAGTCACTTGATAACTTTGTTCAGACAGGAGCAAATCCAAGTAGCTTATGGGAGCGTTTTAGAAAATCAGAATTTTCCGAGCATTTAATGGATTTTTTTGCAGGGCTTGCGTTAGGAAAGACACCACAAGAAAGTTTTTCAAATGCATCTATCCTTATGCGGCAGGGCAACAAGGAACGCGCACAACATAAACAAACTTTGCAATTTTTACGCTCTAAAGGGTATAGCGATGAAGATGCGCAAGCACTCACGCAATATCCAGATCTTGCCATGAAAATCATAGGCAACACGTTAAGCCCTCAAGAAGGCTATAGAACATTGACATCAGAAGAAAAGGCAGAGCAGGGATTGCCTGAGGATATGACTTTCCAAGTCTCAACAAGCACAGGGAAAATTATACCTGTCCAAGGAGGACAGCGTTCCACTACTTCTGGATTAGGGGGGAATACCGATGGCATGCTGTCAAAGCCTGAATCAGGTTATATGTATGTTAAGGATGAAAATGCACTTGGTGGCATACGTGCGGTGCCAATTGCAGGCAGTGGTTCAGAACATAAATTAATTCAAGAACAGAAGGAGGAGGAGCGTAAAAACCAACAAATGCAAATGCGAATTCTGGAAACAGCAGACAGGTCAAATCGTATACTCTCAGCATCTAAAGAATTGCTAAAAACTATTGAGGAACACCCGCATGTTGTTGGTTTCACTGGTCCTATAATGTCGATCCTTCCTAATTCTAAGGCAAAAGATTTTGGGCATATGCTCGATTCATTGAAGGCAAGTATCGGGCTTGATGCCTTGAGAAAAGCAAAAGCATTTTCACCAAATGGCGCATCTGGCTTTGGGAATTTGTCTAATATGGAATTGCAAGCATTGCAAAACTCTGTAGCGGCGTTGTATCAAGATCTTTCTGCAGAGCAAATGAAGAAATCTTTAAAAACAGTTATTGACACTTTCAATAAATCCAATGCAGCAACGCGCGCAATTCTTTTTGGTGGTGCAGAAGCAACAAACGAGCTCGTTCGAGCCGCCTATGGGCAAGATGCTTATAAGGGAAATCATGCACAGTCAAATGATCCACTAGAAAAACAGATAGAAGCATTGCCGGAAGGCATGTTGTTCGTTGATAGAGATGGACGCATTAAGGAGAAACAAACCAATGGCTGAAGTAATCCCCCCTCTTATTAATCGTAAAAACACAAGAGTCATTGGGCATATAAGTGACTATACACCAGAACAGCTTCAAGAGCTTTTTTCAAAAAATAAGGAAAGGTTAAGGGGTTCTGTTACAGGAAATAAAGGTGCAACAGAGGAAACAGAAGAAGATGGTCCACATCCAAGTGCTGCGGGTGCTTTTGGATGGGGAGCTCTTCACGGGTTAACCCTAGGCTATGATGATGAATTAGCCGGAATATTAGAGGCGGGTCCTATTGCTTATTGGACGGGAGATAAAGAGGCAGTCAAAAAATATAATGAAGTAACAAAGCGATGGCGTGACTATCAAAGAGCGGCGAACCGAGATCAGTTTTATCTATCTCTTGCGGGGAATTTAGCGGGTGCTGCGGCACCCGTAATTGCTTCTGCTCTCTTTCCACCCGCGGCAGGTGCTACTGCGGCTGCTCGTGCGGCAATTGGGGCTGATGTTGTGCTGGGAGGTAGAGCTGGTGTTGCAGGAGCACAAATAACCAGTAAAGCTTTAGCAGCAGGAGAAAGGGCGGTGCAATCTGCTTTAGCAGAGGGTGCGGAACGGGCAGCGGCAAAAGCTGCAGGTGAAGCAGCAATGAAAGCAGTAGCAAGTAAAGAGGCGGCAAAATTTAGCTTGGGGCGTGCAGCAAAAACTGGAGCCATTTATGGTGGAATAGCAGGCAGTGGTGAGGGAGAAGGGCTTGCAGATACTCTAGTGTCTGCTGGGTTTGGTGCAGGGCTAGGCGTTGCAACACCATTTGTTGCCAGTGGTGTATCAAAAGTGACACCTTTTGTGACAAAATCACTTAAAGCAGCATTGAGAGGACCTATAAGCCCAGCTGAAATGGCAGCAAAACAGCGCTAATGCCAGAAAAAGAAGCATTTCAGGTAAGCAATAGAGCGCTTAGGGATGTAAGCCAAACTTTAGGGGATGAAGGTGTTGATAAACTTGAAAGGGCATTAAAACAGCGAGGTCCTGATTCAATGATTATTGATCTTCATGATGGGCTTGCTACAAGAGCTTTTAAGGCAGCAAAAAAAGACCATGATACATATTCGCTCATAAGTAATCGTTTGAATGAAAGGCAAGATGCGAGTGCATTGCGGGTAAAGAATGCGTTGACAGATGTGATGGGTCCAAAAGTAGATACGCTTAATTTAAAGCAAGAGATTATCAAACAAGCACAGAAAAAGGCTGAACCATTTTATGAGAGGGCGAAAGCTTCTCCTATTTCTAATGCTGTCAGTAAAGATTTATCGCGGTTGCAAGAAACTCCTGCCTTCCAAAAAGCCTATAAAAAAGCAATTGCGCAAATGCCAAATGAAGCGGATGCAACAGTTATAGGGAGCAATGGATATCCAAAGCTGAATATGCGAATTTTACATAAGATGAAAGAGGTTTTGGATGATCAAATTAATTCTGCGCGCATCAAAGGAAAACAAGGATATGCGCGAGATTTGACTCTGTTCAAACAACGCATTCTGGACGTTTTGGATACGTCCTCTCCAGATTATGTTAAAGCACGGAAAATTTATTATGACGAGCGTACTATTGGTGATGCCCTCGAGCAGGGAGAGCAAGCGCTGAAGAAGAGCGTTAATCTCGACACAATCAACAGTCAACTTTCGGATTTTGGGTTGATGGAAAAAGAGGCGTTTCAAAAAGGTATACGGTCGCAAGTAGAACATGCGGCAGGCAATGCACAGAATTTTGACCACAATCTTTTGAGTTTGTTTGACACAAAAAATGGTCAAGAAAAATTACAGCGTATTTTTGGTGAAGATAAAGCTAAGCAACTTATGAAAGTGTTGCGACCAGAAGTGGAAAGAACAAAGCTTTTTGCACGATTGCCAAACCATATAGGTGAAGTGGAAGAGAGGGGGGCACAACAGACTATGGGTATAGGAAAGATTGCTTTCATCAAGGCAGTTGTAAAAAATTTCGCAAGAGAATTTGGACGCAAATTCTCAAGCGTCCATAAAGATACTGAGAGAGATATTGCAGCGCTTATAACAGCGCGGGAAAAAGGAGATTTTGGGTTAGCAAGAGAAAAAGCCATTGAATTAATTAAGACGTTTCATGAAGCAGAAAAGAAACGCTTAATAACACGAGAAAATTATACGAAATTCATTAATTTTGTTGGCATTATTTTGAATAGCAGCGTTGATAGAACGGTTATAAACTAATGATCAATTTTCATCCTAAAGTGAAGCGTGCTATCTCACAGGCAGCACAAAAATATGGTTTACCAGAAAGCTTTCTTGAACGTGTTGCTATGATAGAAAGTAATGGTAATCCAAATGCAAAAAATAAGAACAGCAGTGCAGGGGGGCTGTATCAATTTCTCGATTCAACAGCAAAACACTATCAACT
Source organism: Bartonella sp. OC16QHHD (assembly GCF_042194035.1). NCBI lineage: Bacteria > Pseudomonadati > Pseudomonadota > Alphaproteobacteria > Hyphomicrobiales > Bartonellaceae > Bartonella > Bartonella sp. OC16QHHD. The sequence goes on from NZ_JBHIMJ010000104.1 coordinate 12,863, forward strand.
GAATGACAAGTTTGATCCCTTTCAAGCAACCGATGCTATGGCACGGTTAACGAAGGATAATACGCGTTATTTAGTCACAGCATTAGGCAGAGAGCCATCAGAGGCAGAGCTTTACCTCGCACACCAACAAGGAGCAGCAGGGGCAGTAAAGCTTATCAAAAATCCACATATTCCAGCAAGCCAGCTTTTAGGTCGACAGGCAGTCACACTCAATGGTGGCAATATGGAAGCTACAGCAGGGGATTTTATGAATCATATTTATGGGCTTTACAATAAAACGGGAGATGCTTTGAAGAGAACGATACAGCAAAACCAAAGCAATGGACAAGCAGCACCAAACGAGGTGGGTCCTTTGCGTGGGTTTGAGAGGCTTCAAAAGACACTTCAAGGTAATCAAGTGGGTCAAGGTGATCAAGGGGGCAACCAATTGATGGCATATGACACGCCATTCCCAAACAGAATGATGGCACCTGAAAGCAGAGACAATTTAACAGGACAGATTATGGAAACCACACCATTGCAAGCACAAGGTATTGATGCAGGTGCTCTTAAAAAGGGCTTTTCCGGTTTGCTTCATTTAATGAGAGAGAATGGAGAACGACAAAAACAGCAGGCACAGATGGTACAGCAACAAATGTTACAGCAACCAGTCATGGCGGGTTTCTCACAATCGACTGGGGGACCGACAGATTTAACACCTCTTATTGATCCTTCTAGGCGGCAATCTGTTGGTTCCTATGGGCGGCAAAAAGAAGAGCAATTGCGCGAAGAGCTATTAAGAAGAACGGGGGCTTATCATGTCTGATATTTATGACTGGTCACTCACAGCTGATCAAAATGCGAATTCCGATAGTATCATTAATTGGGCAGAAGGGCAGCCGCCTAGTTCTGTTAATGATAGTGCGCGGGTCATGATGCAGCGTATACGTGAATATCTTGCCGATAATGGTGGTTCTCTTGACTCAAAGTTTATTGTGAATGGAAAGGAACAAACAACATCAATCACGTTGACGACGGTGTCGCCGATAGCGAAATATAAAAACGATATCATTATCCGCTTTAAGGCGCGTGGTATAAATATTGGTACGACAACAATAAACATGAATAATATAGGAGCAAAGCCACTCTATAAAGCCACCAGCACAGGGATAGTACCATTAACAGGTGGTGAGTTACAAACAAATGGTATTTATGAAATAGTCTATAATGATGGCGTATCAACAAAAGGTCTTGATGGCTGGTATCTTTTAAACCCTACCCCCATTCCACCACCGAAGGTCGAAACCTTTCCTTGTGGTTTTATTGCGACCTTTGCTATGCAAGAAGTCCCAAACGGCTGGCTTTTATGTGATGGCGCTACTTATGAACGCAAGGATTATCCGCAATTATTCAAGGCGATAGGGGATAAATGGGGAAAAAACAGCGATACAACCTTTAAAGTTCCAGACTTTAGAGGAATGTTTTTGCGCGGCTTTGATAATGGGCGCGGTTTAGATCAAAATAGAGACTTCGCAGAGGTGCAAAAAGACAGCATTAAATCTCATACACATGCTTGTACCATTGAAGAGGCAGGTCAACATACGCATAAGCATGATTATTCTATGGTTACAAGAGTTGGTCAAATAGGTGGCAGAAATCCTGCTTTTGGTAATTCATATTATACAAAAGATACACAACCTGCTGGAGTGCACACGCATAAGGTAACTATTTCTTCAACGGGCGAGGCAGAAACACGCCCTGTTAATGTACCGGTTGTTTATGCCATAAAATCGTGAGTTTTTCAAATGATCAATAATCCGTCTGCTATTGATGATATTGCGGACGCGGAGCAAATCCGCGTCCTTTTTTATGCAAGCAATCGAATGGTTCATGCACCCTTAAATAAGGTACTTGATCTTGTCAAAAGCGACATACAGCATGATCTTTTAAGCGCTTTGGCAGAATATAAAGAAGCGACAGATCAACGCATAGAGATCATGCAAAAACTGATTGATGAATTGCAGTCCTCTCTCTCACACAACAAGACAACGAACTGATTAAGGAATGAAACGCGATGCCATTACCCTATCACACACATATATTTAAGCTTGAACCAGCAACAAAAGAAGAAGTCAAAGAAGGTGTTTTAGATAGTAAGGCTCTTGCACCTGTTTCAGTGGGGAGTGCAGCAGCTTATGAGGTAGAATATTTTGCAACCGCTGCTCAAGGAAAAAAGGCTGATGATGCTATTGCAAAGAGAGATATTGGAGCTCTTGCTTACAAAAATAAGGTCACAATTCACGATATTGAAGCAAGTGGTGAAGCGCATGAGAATGCGATTTTATCAGGCGCTGGCTGGGTAAAAATATCGCCTTTAGGGATTGGCGATATGAAGGCTGCTACATATGATCCCGACAATGTGGGGGCAAATGCATTTTCTATGGAAAATATGCACGAGGGTCCTACCAAAAAGATCTTAACCATAGAGGAAAGATCAAAGCTACGATGGTTGAGTTCTACGCAGCCAACGATGGAAAAATGGCGGAGGGGAGATGAAGGTGTTTATTATCCCATATCTCCGGTAGATCTCAAAAATACCATTCGTTATTTTGTAGGCTCAAAGTCTTTTGGTATGTCAAAATCAGTTTATGATCCAGATAAAATAGAAAAAGATGTATTTGATATGGAGAATATGAAGGAAGGGAAAAAGCATCTTATCTTAACTCCTCCAGAACGTGCACAGATTGCAAAAATTGATAAAGTTGAAGATGTTGCACAACAAGGGATTCATGTTGCAAGTGAAGCGAAGAACGTTGCAGATATTGCATTAAGAACAGCAAATGATGCAAAAGCTTATGCAGTAGATGCAAAAAAAACGGCTGAGACAGCACAAAAAACGGGAGACAGTGCAAAAGCTGAGGCAAATATTGCGCAAACAGCAGCCGATAAAGCGCAAGATACAGCACATAGTGTACAGAAAAAAGTTGATCTCATTCAACCTCTTGCCAAACAAGACTGGATTGATGGCACAAAAACAGTGGATGCACTTATCTCACCAGCCAAACTGATGGCTTCAATCAAAGCAAATAGTAGCAATAGCAGCGGCGGTAGAAACAATGGTGGCGGGGTTAGAAAACCTGTTGAAATTCTGATGACAGAAAGCGGAGATATTCCATTGCCTGATGGTATTACTGCTGACACCGATATCGAAGTATGGGCTTGGGGCGGTGGAGGTGGTGGCGTTAAGGATGGCGGCGGCGGCGGCGGTCAATGTGTGCATGTTAAAATGAAAGGTTCTGATTTAGATAAATTAAAAACAGCTTACATTGGTCGTGGTGGTAAAGGTAATGACAGTAACATTTTGTGCAATGGTGGTAGAACAATGATCAAAGGGCTTGTTACAGCAGAAGGAGGATATTCCGTTTCCATGACTCTCGTTAACTTTGGAGGGAAAGGCGGCGATGGAGGAGGAAACAGGGAGGGCAGCAGTGGTGAAAGCTTTATTTTTTCTGGTGGTAATGGTGGAGGGAGTGGAATAGACGGCAAGAGAGCTGGTACTGGTGGAAGTTCTTTTCTTGGCGGCGGCGGCGGCGGCGGCGGTAAATGTAAGGGTTCTATCATGGGGCAGGGTGGTGAGAGTTACAAAGGTGGTAACGGTGGTAGAGGTGGTAAAGAATGTGGCGGCGGCGGCGGTGGATATTTTGATGGGAAACACGGAAGCGACAAAATTGGCGGCGACGGCGGTGATGGAGCAGTACTCATAAAGGTATATTTATAAGGTGAATTGAACAATGGCACGGAAAATAAGTAAAGACTGTTTATACTGTTTAAAAAAGTGGGAAGGTTTGCGCTTGCAGGCTTATCAAGATGCTTCTGGCATATGGACGATTGGTTATGGTCATACGAAAAAAGCCGGTCAACCAACAGTTGTTGAGGGTATGGTGATTACAGAAAAAAAAGCTGAAAACATGCTTTTAGCAGATTTGCGGCAATATGAGAGGGCGGTAGAAAAAGCAGTTTGTGTGAATTTAAGCGACGAGCAGTTCGGCGCTCTTGTTTCCTTTTGTTATAATGTGGGTATTGCAGCTTTCCAAAACTCTACATTGCTTAAAAGGCTTAATCGGGGGGATTATGAAGCGGTACCAACCGAATTGCAGAAATGGACCAAAGCGGGAGGCAAACGTTTACAAGGTCTCGTACACCGGCGTGTAGCAGAGGCAGGGCTATGGGCGAAAGGGGCTTATGTTTCTTCTAATTATCAAACAGTAGAAACGAAACAACCAACAGGGTTTCTCAAAGCAGAAGCATTGGCACCGATTATTGGTTCTTTCTCAGGTCTTGGTGGGTTTTTAGCGGGCAATGGACCAATCCAATGGGCTTTAGCCGCCATTATGGTTTTAGCGGCATGTACTGGCATTTTCTTTGTTGCTAAACGCTTTCAGGAGCACCGCCTATGATCTTATGGATGAAAAGAAACTTGATGGTAACAGGTGCGGCTTTAGCCGCTTTTTTTATTGCCTTAGCAAAAGCTTTTACTCTTGGGAAAAAAGTAGAGCAACAAAAGCAAACAGAAAAAGCTTTAAAAGCAGCCACAACACGGCTTGAGGTGGAAAGTGAAGTTAATCAAAAAAGTGATGCTGATATGCGTGCTGCTCTCTCTCACTGGTTGCGCGACAAATAAATATGCTTCTTCTTGTGTTGGCTGGTTGCCAATTTATTTAGACAAGAAAGATCTGAACGCCATCAGTTCCAATTTAGCAAGAGAGATCTTAAAGCACAATACTCTAGGTGAACGCTTGTGTGGGTGGAAACATGGTTAGAAAAAAATCCAAAAAACACACAGAGCTTACAGAATCAGAAAAAGAAATGCTTCAAGAAATGATCATCACCTATCAAAGCGTGAAAATGATGTCTCGCTTGATGAAGTGGATAGCATTTTTTCTTTTTTTGCTTATCCTCGATTTTGCACGCCTCATGGACGCGCTAGATAATGTCATTGCACATTTAAGGCAGTGGTTTTCAAAAAATTAAAAAAACCATTATAGTAAAAAATCAGTTAACAAAAACCTGAGAATTTCTGCTAGAATCACGAGAGAGCTTCTTTTTTAATAGGATTTTTTAGATGCCAACACCATTTGGTAAAACCTTACGCAAACTTCGCATTGATCATTCAGAACGCCTTTTAGATATGGCTAAAAAATTAGATATATCTGTAGCATTTTTATCATCTGTAGAAATTGGCAAAAGATCTGTTCCTGTAGGATTAGAGGAAAAGATAATTGAACTCTATACTTTAGATCAAGAGGTAGCAGAAATTTTGAGAAGAGAATCGGATGCTTGTCGCAAAAGTTTCACTATAAAGCCTTCTGATACATTCAGATGTGAAGCTGTTGGTATGTTCTCTAGACTGATAAACATTATTTCACAAGAAGATTTAGAACTATTAAAAAAATTATTAGAGAAAGCTGGCAAAAAGAATGCGCTTCGTAGAAGCATGTTCGAGAATCCTATTCCCGAACCTTTATTTACGAATCCCGCACCTTGAAAAAACACACATGAAATCAATAAGTTATAGCACCATAAAAGTGCTGTGGCGGAGGGGGTGGGATTCGAACCCACGGTACAGTCTCCTGCACGCCGGTTTTCAAGACCGGTGCCTTAAACCGCTCGGCCACCCCTCCAAACTAGATATGTTTTTTGACAAATTTCTTGTAAAAGGTCAATCATTTTAATACGCATTTTAAAGCGTTCTTTGTAAAACTATTTAAGTTTCAATTAAAATAATTCTTCATAAGTTAATTCTTTGAGTGTGTTATCTAAGAGTTTCATTTTTAAACATGATAGTTTTTTCTGAAAAAATGAAAGGTAATTATGATATTTATCATTTTTTTTCTGTTTAAAAATTTTTTACAAAGCAATATTTTTTTAAGTTCTAACAATTGTTTTCGTAATAATAAGAAATGTTTAGTTGAAAATGTTTGATAAATTATATTAAATTCCGGTCGTGTATTTTTGAATTATTTTACCTTTCCAGATATTTATTTTATTTAGATCGTTCATATTGGCGAAAAGAAAATGTTATTACTCTGACAGTTTATGAGAGATAAATTTGTAAGAATGACATATATATTCAAGGAAAGTTTTTATTGAGTTTAAATTAAGTACAATTCAATAAGAAAGCTCTTTAAAAGATTTTAATTTTTTAAATAAAAATATTCAGATATTTAGTGCGTCTAAAGAGTACCTTGGAGGGAATGGCTGATTTGCACTATTTGAATAAAATTTTATGTAAGATTTGCATCGATAGTTTAAAATCTCTTCTAGATATGACTGGAAATTAGGTATATTTGTAATGCTTTTTCTGTGGGATAAGCAAAAAGTTAATTTGAATGGAAGAAAAAATTATTGAGCAATACCCTTAGATCAATAGATAGTTTGTGAAGGTATTACATAGTTTTTCAAGAATAGAACTTAAAAACGCTAAATTATGCAGAGTCAGAAAGCGTAAACTTTAAAAGACAAAGTTTTAAAAGCCGATTCATTCACAAGTATGTGTAAAATAAAATATTTATGTCTAATATAAGGGAATAGGTGAATCTTGATTCTATTGAGTTTTTTTGCCTCTATCCCTCATCTTTTTGAAGCTTTTTTATGGTTGCAAGAGCGAGTTTTTTACGGTCTGTGCTCTTTGTGTAAAGAGATGCCATAGCATCATTTGTCCAGCCAAAAATTGCTTTGAGTTGTGATACTGTTGCACCAGAATTAGCGGCCACGTTTTGCTGCTAATTTTCTCAATTCATGCGCCGATTTTTTGATACCTGCTTTGGTACACACATTATAAAATGTAATTCCGAAGCTTTTTTTGGGTATTTTTTTCCCGCGTTTACCACAAATGAATGTTTCTTCTCCAATAGGACCAACTTCAAGCGTTTTGGCTAATTCTGGCAAAATTGGGAGAAATACATCTGTTTTAAATTGGCTCTTTTCTGTTTTGATGTGAATGATATTATCTTTGACGTCTTTCCAGCCAATGCGGACCGCATCACCACGACGCAGACCCGTGTAAAGAAGAACATCAATCCAAACACGTTCATGGGTACCATGTGACCAGCGTTGGTAATATTTTTCAACATCTTCTTCTGTCCAAACGGGAAAGCCCTCTTTATTTTTAAGAGGAGGTCTTGTGATACCTAAAGTAGGGTTGCTTTCCAAAAGTCCTTGTTCAATTGCCCATTTAAAAAGCCCATTTAGGGATTGTAGAAAGTCTCTAGCCATTGCTGGCGTTTCTTTACGCCGTTCAACTCCAGCTATGATATGTTTCTTTTCGATTGCTTGGTATGAAATGTGACCTATAGTATCGCACACTTTCATAAGAGTGTATTCTCTTTGTTTCTTTGTGGCTTTAGCGAGGTTATGCCAATTGGAGCTATTAAAATACTGTTTAAGGAGCCATGCGAATGAACCTTCGACAAGTTTACCAGTTTTTGATTTAGGAAGTATAAGCCCTTGTAACTCGGCAAGTGCGCTTTTGTAGTTATCAACAAACTCTTGCGTTCCATAGGTTCCGCGGATTCTAATGCGTTTGCCATGACCAATACGTACATACCATATAATTTTACCATGGCGTGTGGCTTCTTTGACAAGATGAGGAGGACGTGGTTTAGGCATGGTATTTTACATCTTAGAGAGTGCGGTTTCGTAATATTCATTCTTTGACAAATCTAAAAGTTTGTCTGGGTGGCTAACTGAATTTGGTATTGGAATATCGGATTTAAGATAGATAAGCAGTTCACCAGTAGGTTTGATTTCTACGAGTTCACATCCTTGTTTTTTAGCTTCTCTTAAAGCGCGAGCAATGGCTGGTTGCGTTATAGCCGCTGGACGAGGCGCCATATCTTTTCTCCTTACATTGAGATGCAATTCACGTGTGGCGTGAATCACGCTTGTGTTGAAAGTTGTTATGAAAGGGTGGGGGTGCTCGTAGATATGCGGGGAACAAAACACCCCCATAAGGTTAAGCAGCTTTTGTTGAGAGTTGTTGTATTTCTCGTTCTATCTCTGCTAAAAAGGTTTCAACAGCTTGATTGATCTGTTCAATTTGTTGATCATCACGGAAAAAACGGAAGAAGTCACCATCGCATTCCAAAAACCAGAATGCTTTGATTCAATTGAAAATGCGATTTTGTATCATACAACAAGTGTAGCAAATGAGTTGAGGGTAAAAATGTGGGCCGTTTCCTATGAGGAAGTTGAATGTTCAGGAAACATATGTAATTTTCACTTTAAAAATTCTTTGCTCAACAAAGAGGCAACTTATGGTAAGATAACTTTAGAAGATGGGATAGTATACAAGGCATTTACTTGGAATGAAGAGAGTGAAAGTTCGCTTTTTTTTCAAGGGTACCGATGGAATAATTTATCTCACATGATACAGAAAACTGTCACGTAAGAATTTTCGCCTACTCGTCAAGGAATGATACAATCTAGTGGCAATCTCATCATTAACGCTGATACCATTGATAACCATTATAGCACTATAGAAGCGGGGGGAAATGCCGATATCCACGCTGGTGTGCTGACCAATTTGGGGGCAACGGGCAACATTATCACACAATCGGACAAAGAGACCACAATCACTGCTTCTCATCTTCTTTCCGGTCAGGATATCAATGTGAGCGGAGAAAGTGTGACGATTGATGGCATGACAGATCACCATAAAAGCCATTCAGAGACCCATGAAACGGGTTTTGGTGTGGGATCAGGCAAGGGCTTTGTGTCGATATACGGGAGTGAGGGAAAGACAGAAAATGAAGAGAGTTTTGAGCATCAAGGCTCTTCTCTCAATGCGGA
>NZ_JBHIMJ010000087.1:0-1060 GCF_042194035.1 Bartonella sp. OC16QHHD
GAAAGTTGTTTTCCAACCTTTTTAACTTTTCGTGAAGGCAATTTCGCAATCATCGCTTCGTCAATTTGCCATCGGTTGTTAGCTTTGTTTGAAGTGTTGGTATTTTGCTCGCGAATGATTGGTTGTTTGGTTTCTATCGTTTTGATTTGTTCTGATTGAACATCATCACACTCGATTGGCTCGTCAACCAAATCGTTTGTTTCTAAATTTTCAAAATCAATTTCTCTTTTTGATAAAATAATATTTTTATTTTTTTTGTTATTGTTATTGTTAATGTTAATGTTAATGGCATCATCTAGCATTGCATAAGCATTGCTTGTAGCATTGCTATTAGCATTTTTAGCATCATTACGAGCATAAGTTGTATTTTTATCCCATCTTGCCTTTGCTGCCTTTTGTGCTCTTTCTGAAAACTTATTTAAATTATCATTTGAGTTATTGAGTTCCTCTTCAACTCTTAAACTCCACAAACGACCATCTTCTAAACGTATGATCNGACTCTCACTGAACAGCCAGCCCACCGTGCTAATTTTGGAGCATCTTCAATAATAGGGCGGCGCTCTTCATACATATATAAGACAAGTGTCATATAAAGACCTTTTTCCACTATACTCATGCCACTAACGTCAACAATCCATTGTGAAGAAAAAAGCCTCGTCCATGGCAACTTAGTTGACATACTTCACCTCCCTTTCTTTATTATTATTGCAAGTGAAATTATCTAGCTCTTCAGTGACGTTATTGAGTTCTTTTTCAACTTCTGAATTCCACAACCCACCATTGTCTAAACGTATGATGAATCCACCTTCAATCAAGGAATTCAAAGCTGCTTCAAACTCTTCTACTGGATAACCAACCCAAAAAGCTAATACCGTTAAGTCCTTTAAAATAGGTTCACCAGTATGGAGCATTAGAAGTCGCAACATGACATAGATACATTTCTCGGTCGGCGACAAACAACCAAGAGTAAGAAGCCATCTGTCTGCAAAAAGCCTCGTCCATGGTAATTTAATGGACATACCCCAATTCCCTTTCTTTAACTAAATATAAAATTGCTAAA
>NZ_JBHIMJ010000051.1:0-5408 GCF_042194035.1 Bartonella sp. OC16QHHD
AGAGTGAAATATGCAAAAATTAACTAGTATTCAATCGAAGAGTAACAATAAAATCATCGCAATTTCTGCTGCTATGACTGCATTCTTTATGAATAGTTCTGCTCATACACAAGCCCAAGTACAAACTTTACAAAATGCATCGAAAGCTCTAACAGATTTACAGACAGACTTGAAAGCGATTATCCCTATCGCTGCTGCCGTTATACTGTTGTGCTTAGCAATTGGCTATGCAGGACGCTACATTGGAAAAGACACTTTTGTACGGTGGGCAATCGGTGTTGTCATCGCAGGTTCTGCAACCCAACTTGTTACTCTGCTATTTAAAACAACGTGATAATGACATCAATTATAAATACAATATGTTTATTTATATAAATATTATCCAGATTTTAATAAGAGTGAAATATGCAAAAATTAACTAGTATTCAATCGAAGAGTAACAATAAAATCCTCGCAATTTCTGCAGCTATAACTGCATTGTTCATGGATAGTTCTGCTTACGCCGCCGCAGGCATTTTAACAAATGCAGAGACCGCTCTAACAGGTTTACAGACAGACTTAAAAGTAATTATCCCTATCGCTGCTGCCGTTATACTGTTGTGCTTAGCAATTGGCTATGCAGGACGCTACATCGGAAAAGACACTTTTGTACGTTGGGCAGTAGGTGTTGTCGTCGCAGGTTCTGCAACCCAACTTGTTACTCTGCTATTTAANAATATTATCTAGATTTTAATAAGAGTGAAATATGCAAAAGTTAATTAGTGTTCAATCGAAAAGTAACAACAAAATCATCGCAATTTCTGCTGCTATGACTGCATTGTTCATGGATAGTTCTGCTTACGCCGCCGCAAGCGTTTTAACAAACGCAGAGAACGCTCTAACAGGTTTACAGACAGACTTAAAAGTAATTATCCCTATCGCTGCTGCCGTTATACTTTTATGTTTAGCAATTGGTTATGCGGGACGCTACATCGGAAAGGATACGTTTGTACGCTGGGCAATTGGTGTTGTCATTGCAGGTTCTTCAGCCCAACTTGTTACTCTGCTATTTAAAACAGCGTGATAATGGCATCAATTACAAATAATATAACACGATACGTTTATACGATAGACAATCAGTATTATTATCGTACCCTCTACAACCAAAGTTACTGCAATATTATTGAAAGGTAATTCATGAATCAGTATAATACGTAATGTTTTTAATATCCATCGATTATAGGTGTGTACCAGTAATAATGTAGCCATACTGAAAAAAGGAATATTGTTTATAGCAACTTTAATTAAAAGGGGATAAAGGATATGAAACAATCAAATACGTTTCAAGCGAAGACGTGCAACAAGATTAATGTTATTATTATCACTTCAATGATGTTATTAATAACGCAGTCTGCATATGCTCAGACGGAAACTGAGAGCTTGGATGCCTTCGTAGGGATGCAATATGGATTAAGTATACTTATTCCTATCGTCGCCATTATTATTCTTTTATTTCTTTTGCTTATTTATATATTTCGCATCATTGCAAGAGCTACATTTATACGATGGGCCTTCAGCGTCATTATTGCTGGTGCAGCCTTTTATATTAGCCACATATTATTTCACCTCCACTGACAAGAGCACCCCATGAAATCACAAGAACAAAAAGAATTCCCCCTATTCAAAGGAGCAACACGTGTTCCAACTATATGGGGGGTCCCCATGATGCCATTTATCGTTATGGTTATGGGGGTCGCTGCTACTGCTATGACAGTAAGTATCTTTTTGTGGATTATAGCACCTCCATTATGGTTCATTATGGTGCAAATTACTAAAAACGATGATAAGGCGTTTCGTATCTGGTGGTTATGGATCGATACTAAATTTCGCAATCGCAATAAAGGTTTTTGGGGCGCATCAAGTTATAGTCCCTCTGATTATAGTAAAAGGAGATAAACATGACAGCTGTTGAAAGCAGCAAACGCCTTGCATCAGAGGCACCTGTAAGCCTGTTTCTGCCTTATTCACATCATATTACAGATACGATTATTTCTACTAAAAATGCGGAATATTTGTCAATTTGGAAAATTGACGGGCGTTCGCATCAAAGCGCTTCAGAAGAAGATATTTTTCAATGGATAAAAGAGCTTAACAATACTCTACGGGGTCTTGCATCAGCCAATTTATCATTTTGGACGCATATTGTGCGCCGCCGTGTTTATGAATATCCTGATTCAACATTTGATCAAATGTTTTGCTATCAACTTGATGAAAAATATCGACAAAGCTTTACTGGTTATAATTTAATGGTCAATGATTTATATCTGACTGTCATTTTTCAACCGATAGCGGATAAAATTATGTCGTTCTTTTCTAAACATGAACGTGAAACGCTTGATCAAAAAAAGATGCGACAAGACACATGTATCAAAGAACTCAATGACATCAATCGTACTTTAGGCCAATCTTTAAACCGTTACGGTGCAGAACTTCTTGGTGCTTATGAAAGAAATGGGCATGTTTATTCTTCTGCACTTGAATTCCTTGGAATGCTTGTCAATGGTGAATATCGCCCTATGCCAATTTGCCATGACCGTTTTGCTGACTATATGTCTGTCAATCGACCTTTTTTCTCAAAATGGGGCGCTCTTGGTGAACTGCGAACAACCAGTGGAATGCGTCGATTTGGAATGCTGGAAATTAAAGAATATGATGCAACAACCAAACCAGGACAATTGAATGTTTTGTTGGAAAGTGACTTCGAGTTCGTATTGACACAGAGCTTTTCGGTGCTCTCCCGACATGCTGCTAAAGATTATTTACAACGGCATCAGCGTAATCTGATTGATGCACGAGATGTGGCAACGAGCCAAATTGAACAAATTGACGAAGCACTAAACCAGCTTATCAGTGGGCATTTTGTCATGGGAGAACATCACTGCACATTAACGATCTATGGTGATACAATTCAACAAGTTCGCGACCATATGGCCAAAGCAAGTGCAGCATTACTAGACGTTGCGGTACTGCCCAAACCTGTAGACTTAGCAATAGAGGCTGGCTATTGGGCACAACTTCCTGGCAATTGGAAATGGAGACCGCGTCCTGCTCCGATTACATCATTGAACTTTTTATCATTTTCATCTTTTCATAACTTTATGTCAGGAAAACCCACTGGCAACCCATGGGGACCAGCCGTCACAATTCTTAAAACAACCAGTAAAACGCCGCTTTATTTCAATTTTCATGCCTCCAAACTTGAAGAGGACTCGACAGATAAACGTTTACTTGGTAATACCGCGCTTATCGGACAATCTGGTTCGGGTAAAACCGTGTTACTCGGCTTTTTGTTAGCACAAGCACAAAAATTTAAGCCGACAACTGTTGTTTTTGATAAAGATCGTGGTATGGAAATTGCCATTCGGGCGATGGGTGGAAAATATTTAACATTCAAGCCAGGCAGAAAAAGTGGTTTCAATCCTTTCCAACTCCCACCCACACAAGAAAATCTTATTTTTCTGAAACAATTTGTTAAAAAATTGGCAGAAGCTGGTGGTGAAGTCACGCACCACGACGAAGAAGAAATTAACAAAGCAGTTATGTCTGTTATGAGTGCTAACATTGACCGATCACTCCGTCGTTTGTCCTTTCTGGTACAATTTTTACCAAATCCACGTTTAAGTGATTATAATGCTCACCCATCTGTTCATGCTCGCTTACTAAAATGGTGTGAAGGTGGTGATTATGGATGGTTGTTTGATAATCCCCACGATGCTCTTGATCTCTCAACACATCAAATTTACGGCTTTGATATCACGGAATTTTTAGATAATTTTGAAACTCGCACTCCAGTGATGATGTATTTGCTTTACCGCACAGAAGGCATGATTAGCGGACAGCGATTTATGTATATCTTTGACGAGTTTTGGAAGCCTTTGCAAGATCCGTACTTTGAAGATTTAGCGAAAAATAAACAAAAGACTATCCGTAAACAAAATGGTATTTTTGTTTATGCAACACAAGAGCCTAGCGATGCCTTGGAAAGTAATATTGCCAAAACACTCATTCAACAGTGTGCAACTTACATTTTTCTAGCCAATCCCAAAGCAAATTATGAAGATTATACAAAAGGCTTTAAACTAACAGATGCCGAATTTGAACTCGTTAAAGGACTTGGTGAGTTTAGTCGCCAATTCCTCATTAAGCAGGGTGATCAATCTGCGCTTGCAGAACTGAATCTTGGTAAATTCCATCTGACACGCGATGGAAAAACCATCGAACACGACTTTAGTGACGAGCTCTTAGTGTTATCAGGAACGCCTGATAACGCAGAGTTAGCCGAAAGCATTATCGCAGAAGTTGGTGATGATCCGGCAATATGGTTACCAATTTTCTTACAGCACGCAAAAAATGACAGGAGGGAAACATGAAAAAAAAGGTCATTTCAATAGTAGTTGTAATAACTTTAGGGATTTCAAACCCAGCGATGGCTTGGGTTTGGGGCGCTGGGGCGGCGGATTTGTCGGCATCCGTTCCAACGACGTGGCCCAATTTTTTTGGAAGTTCATCTTCACATAAACCAACACCTAAAAAAACTCCACAGCAAAAGAAAACGCCACCTGATGCCCAACTTCTCGATATGCTAAAAAAACACCTTGAGGAAGTAAAAAAGATACACGAGTCTATAACGGGAAGCCAAAAATTCGATACTAAAAAACTTAAAAATGTACAAACAGATCACAGTAGCTTTTTTCTCAAAAATCCAGAGAATCTCTACAATAGAAATAAACCTTCTGCTCTATCTACATCACTTGAAAATATTTTAAAAGAAGAAGAAATTCCTGTCACTATCCATGAATCTAGCAGTTTTATCAACAAGCGCATCCAATATGCAGCCATCACTGATAAAGCCGTAAGTTTAAAAACTTTTCAAGAAGCAAACAATCGTTTTCAGCAAATTGAAGAACTATTAAACGAAATCACGACAACAAAAGATCTAAAAAGTATTGCCGAGTTACAAGCACATATAATTGGAATGCTTGCTATGCTACAAAATGAAACAGCAAAACTACAAATGGTTACACATTTACGCAACGCTGAACATACACTTATCAAACAACAGAAAGATAAGCATAACATAAAAATTTTGAATAGTAAAAACACGAAAATGCCTACCATAAGATTTATTAGGTAAAGCTTTTATAATAACATTTTGTATATTATTTTCCTGTATGCTCGTAAAAAGAAAAAGTTAATGCGTAATACTCAATTCTCTCTCATAGATCGAAAAGGTCTACGAAGTTTCATTTTATCCTTAAAAAATTCAACGAAAAATGCTTAAAAATCATATAAAAAGTTGAAAATTCGTTAAAGAGGAATGCCATGAACTTCACTATGTTCACGCAACTTTTCGATAAAATTAACCAGGT
>NZ_JBHIMJ010000036.1:0-1247 GCF_042194035.1 Bartonella sp. OC16QHHD
ACCAGATTTTACAACACAAGCATTATCATAAACCCAGCAATTGCCATCATGAGAAAGGTTATCTTCCTTTTCAATAAAGCCGCCTAAATCACCTGCTTTAACATCAGCAAAGTCTTTTAAAGCACGAATGCGGTATAAAGTAATCCCTTTAACGTGACTTTCATTTATAAGCTCATATTTTTTAGATACATTTTTAGTGGTCATAGGTAGCTCCCTAATCTAATATTCAAACAAATTTTTAAATGAAATG
This sequence comes from Bartonella sp. OC16QHHD, assembly GCF_042194035.1. Taxonomy (NCBI): domain Bacteria; kingdom Pseudomonadati; phylum Pseudomonadota; class Alphaproteobacteria; order Hyphomicrobiales; family Bartonellaceae; genus Bartonella; species Bartonella sp. OC16QHHD. The sequence continues at coordinate 251 of NZ_JBHIMJ010000036.1, forward strand.
GTTATAAGGAGGCGCCCCCGCCGCGCCCGCGCCGTTATTTAAGCTGTTTTCCTATGAGGACGACACATAACAAAGCAAATTTCACCATAAGGAGAAAGGCGTTCTGTATAAACATTATTCATTGTGTCACCACAAATATTCTTAGTAACAATAGCCATGCCACATGCATTGGCATTTTCATAAACATGCACTTTACTTACAATTTTTGCACTATCGAAAACATGGGCATTATCATACACATGGGCATTGGCAAAAACCTTTGCTGAATCGTAGACGCGAGCATTACCATATACAAAACCACCAACACCTGCATTGCCATAAACCTGCGCATTTTCGTAAACACGACCAGGGCTCACAACAATGGCCTGATCACCAACCCAGCAATTACCATCATGGGAAAGATTTTCTTCAGATTCAATATAGCCACCAAGTTGACCAGCTTTAACATCACCAAAATCTCTTAACGCCTTAATGCGATAAAGTTTTTTACCCTCACGAAGAATTGTTTGATTGGTGAGTTGATATTTTGGAGATGTTTTTTGATTTTTAACTGTAGCGTTCATGCTAGTAATCCTTATCAATGAAGTTTTTAATTAACAGCCCATAAGGGCGTCGGGTGCTAAAAACACGGTGATAAGTCCGCCGCTATGCTTTTCCCTCGCGAAGGGTATTGTATGGCATAGCTACACCCGACATAACCGTTATATGCCAATGATAGCATAAAAGAAAGTCAGTACTTTGAAGATGGGAGAAACCTTATCGTGGTTTATCCGCTTATCACTAAGTGTTTTTAGCACTTGTCGACCTTAATAAACGACCTTTTCTTTAAAGTCAATACGTATTTTTTATTTTTTTCAATTTTTTTCATTTTGATACCTAGCTAATTGAATACCAAGTGATTTTAAATTTTACTTTTGGTTTTTAGTATAAAAATGTAGTGCGTAAATGGACATGTTTATTAAACTGCGTGTATGCAACATGAGAAAGAATGAATAAA
>NZ_JBHIMJ010000040.1:0-1498 GCF_042194035.1 Bartonella sp. OC16QHHD
TGAGTGGCTTAGAGGAGCTGGAGAGTGAATTTATCTCTAATTATTGATAAATATATTGTAGCATTAAACTGGGGATATTGATATATTAACCATTGACGGGCTAAACAGTTTTGTTTAGAGGTTTTCTCATATAAATGTGGGGGAGAGATCTTCAGCAATTCAAATAAAGCGTTTTTTGTAAAATAAAGCAGTTTTGGGTGTCACTTTTTTGGTTACAGAGGCATGTGCTTTTGTTAAAAGCGTCATAGGGCAGTGGCTGTTTTGAGTGGACTTGTTAGAGGTTCCATGAAGTTCTTTTAAAGAGTGCTTCATGAATAATGCAAAGCGGGGGCAATCTGTATTGTTATTGATATTTTTACGCCAAAGTTCTCTTTTGAGAATTTTTCGTGCCATTTTTGTTTTCTTTGNGCGTTTTTATATTCCTGATCAAGATATCAAAAACAGCAAGACGCTCAAATTTGTTGTCGTTGAGGGGAAACTTTCAGAGATTTACTATAATGGTTCACCGACGTCTCGTTATAATAATGTTGTATGGAGTGCTTTTCCTGGGCTTCAAGGTCATGTTCTGAACATGCGCGATATTGAACAGGGGCTTGATCAGATCAACCGTTTGAGTTCAGCGCACGCTCAAAGCGAACTTCTTCCAGGGCGTGAAGAAGGGAGCACCATTGTCAATATTAACAATCATCCCGATAAAACTTTCAAGGTTACTGTTTCTCATGACAATATGGGACAATCTTCCACGGGTTATGCGCGTTATAGTGCGGGCTTGAGGGTAGAAAATATTTTAGGGATGAATGATGCGTGGGATTTTAACTATCAACGCAGTGAGCCCGATTATTGGGGTGGGAGCAAGCAAGAAGGACATAGCAATAACATTTCAGCGAGTGTGAGTATTCCGTACGGTTATTGGACCTTTGGATTGAATGGCACTGTTTATAATTACCAAAGCATAATCCCTGGCAATTTTACCGATATTGAGACGACGGGGGATTCCAGTGAGTTGCACGCCAGTACAAGCAGGGTTCTTTACCGTGATAGTGTTTCCCTTACAACCTTGAATTTGGGTCTTTCTTATAAAAGAACCAACAATTACCTTCTTGGCAATAAGATTGAAGTGGGCAGCCGTCAATATAGCGTCGCCAATTTTGGCATTTCGCATTCTCGCCAGATGTTGGGGGGGACTTGGACCTTTGATGTGAGTTATTTGCAAGGTCTTCCCTTGTTTCATTCAGTAAAGAAACATGCGCCAGGAGCAGGGGATGCGGAGCCACAATTTGCCAAATTTACCGGTACGCTTAGTGTCATGACGCCTTTTAAGATAGGGGGCTTGGACTTTATACTGAGCAATCTTTTGAGTGGTCAATATTCACCGCATAATTTATTGGGAGCTGAACAGATTTCGTTGGGGGGCGCTTCCAATGTTCGTGGCACGCGTGAGAGTTTGCTTTTTGGCAATAACGGTTTTTTTAGCCGGAATGATTTGTTGCTACGCACC